>NZ_KV809096.1:0-3891 GCF_001812455.1 Corynebacterium sp. HMSC076C10 | reverse complement strand
AAAGTGGTGATGCATTCACCGCCTGACCCTACCCGGTGATTTTGTCATAAACCCAGACACTTTCTTTCTGGGGGAGGGGATAGAGATAGGTCTGGCTCCCCGAAAACCTACTGGAACACCACGGTGCGGTTGCCGTAGACCTGCACACGATCCTCCAGGTGCCAGCGCAAACCGCGGGCGAGGACCTGCTTCTCCGCATCGCGACCCTCACGCTGCATGTCCGCAGCGGTGTACTTGTGGGAGACACGCATGACGTCCTGCTCAATAATCGGGCCGTCGTCGAGGTCCTCAGTGGCGTAGTGGCAGGTGGCACCGATAAGCTTCACACCACGTCGATAAGCCTGCAGGTACGGGCGCGCGCCCATGAACGACGGCAGGAAGCTGTGGTGGATATTGATCGCGCGGCCTTCCCACTTTTCGCACAGATCCGGCGGCAGAATCTGCATGAAACGTGCGAGCACGATGGCATCCGGGTTTTCGGCGTCGACAATCTCGGCGACCTCATCGAATGCCTTACGCTTGCCGACGGCATCCTTGGGGAAGGGCACGTGGTGGAAGGGAATGTCATACGCTGCGACCAGTGGCTCCAGATCGCGGTGGTTACCAATTACTGCAGCGATTTCCATCGGGTAGTCGGACTGCGCGACGCGGCCGAGCAGATCCTGCAGGCAGTGGCCTTCCTTGGTCACCAGGATGACAGCGCGCTTCGGGACAGCGTTGTCGGTGACCTTCCAGCGGACCTCAGGGCCCCAATCACCGACGAGCTCAGCGAACTTCTCGCGCAGCTCTTCTACCGTCAGGTCGAGAGCGTCGGCGCGGACCGCCTGGCGAGTGAAAAACCATCCGGTCTCCGGGTCGGAGAAGAAGTCCGCCTCGGTAATCCACGCACCAATGTCGGACAGGAAGGTCGACAGGGTGGAAACGATACCGGTACGGTCTGGACAGCCGAGCGAGAAGATGTACTGGCGCTCGGTGGGAGTACCGCTATTTGCGGTGATGAGAGAGCGAGTCATTCTCGGTATCTTACCTGCTAGCTAAAGGTAAGTTCGCTCACGGTCGACAAAGGCAGATTTGCGCCCGTCAGCGTCAACGCCAGGCCCTCCCCGGTGACGTGCGCTTCCTCCACCTGCATACCGTGGCCGATATCGTAGCTCAACAGCGTACCGCTCGCTTCTCCCAGCCAGCCGGCCAGGCCATCGAGGTTTAAGCCGAGGATTGAGCCGCCCTCCAAGTTGATTTCGATATGACCGCCGTTGGCAATCGGGCGGAACTTGGAGGTCGCAAATCCGGAGGCGAATTCAATGTTGAACAGGCCTTCGCCCGGCAACGGCGTGATTGTGGAAGCGCGTACACCGCTTTCCCGGTTAATTAGCGCCTGCAGCAGCTGAGGTGGGATTGTGACGTCTACTCGCAGCGACTCTGCCGTCGGATCCGCACGATTGCTCAGATCCACGTTTTCCAGGTGCACTTCCGCTGCCGGGTCACCGTTGATCTCCGGTGCGCCACCCAGCGCCTCCGGGTTCTTGACCTCCAGCGTGTTCGGAGTGGACAGGTCCATCGAGGGCACGGACTTCGTGGCCAAGGCGAGCAGCATCGGGCGGGTGCCGAAAGAAACCTTGGGGTCTTCAGTGACCGTCGCACCACGCTCTTCGGCGGAGGTGCGGTAGCCGTCGGAAATCTCCTTGCTCACGAACATCCGGACGCCGATTTCGCCGGCGATCGCAATGAGCGCCACCACTATGATGACACCGAGGACGGTGGGCAGGACTTTGACGCTCGACGAGCGTTTAGCAGAACTCATGGTTCCCAGTCTTGCTTAACGACGGCTCCGTCGCTACCACCTTTCTTCGCCCGGGTGTCCGCCCCCGGTGCCGCCTCGGTGTGCCCCGCTGCGCAACCTACTTAGTGACGTAGTCCGCCAGCACAGCGGTCTCAGCGTTGAGGACGCGTTCCAGGTACGGAGCTGCCTTCTCCTCGAGCTTGCCACCGAGCAGCGGCACGTTGATGGCGAACTCGGAGTTGGTGGTCAGCACGGAACCTTCACCCTGGGCGGTGAGCTTCTGGGACGCACTGAAAGACGCCGGTACGCCCGAAGCTTCTGTGGTCACGGTAGAGGTCGCGCCGTCGTCGTTAAGCGGGCTGATGACGAACGTGCGCGTCATGCCGACCCCGGACTTGACGAACTTCTGCGCCTGCGCCGGAATCTTGTCAGCAGAGACGGTCTGGCGAATCACGACGGTCGTGCCAGCATCGGTGGTCTCGAACTTTTCCACCTTGCCGTCAGCTGCCGAGAAACGGTTTGCGACCTTCTCCCAGAAACCGGCGTCGGTGAGGGCCTCGTAAACCTTCTCAATCGGCTGGTCGAAGTTGACGGTGTGCGTGTTAGTCGTAGTCATGCGCTTGATGATACGTAATTTGCACTACGCTAGGGGCGTGGAAAATCTCGACCAATCGCCGAACCCAATTCACCTGACCTCCGACATGGAAGAAGCCATCGATGGGCTTGCGGGGCTAGAGGGGGTGGAGCTCAGCACGCGTACCGCTTTCTCGGATCTGACGACGCTCCGCCTCGGCGGGGTGCCACGCGCGGTCGTGCGGTGCAACACGACGGACGCTGTGGTCGATGTTGTACGCACGCTTGACGACGCTAACGTGCCCCTCCTCATCGTGGGAGGCGGATCCAACCTGGTGGTAGCCGATGAACTCGAGCCGCTGGTGGCCGTGGTGATCGAGGCCGACAACGTGACCATGAGCACTCGCGGACACGGGCTGGAGTCCGTGTCGGCAATCGTGGAGGCCGAGGCCGGTGCGGTCTGGGACGAGGTCGTGGAGATGAGTGTCGACGCAGGTTTTGGCGGCCTTGAATGCCTATCGGGTATTCCGGGATCGGCCGGAGCCACTCCGGTGCAAAACGTTGGCGCCTACGGTGCTGAGGTGTCGCAGGTCCTGGACTCGGTGCAGCTTTACGATCGCGCAACCGGCTCGGTCGAGTGGGTGGAACCGGAGTCTCTCGACCTTTCCTACCGCTACTCGAACCTGAAGTTCACCGCACGGGCAGTGGTGCTGGCCGTGCGGTTCGAGCTCAGTGTGGATGGCATGTCCGCGCCACTTCGCTATGGCGAACTGGCGCGGCGCCTGGGCGTCGACGAGGCCGAGGCTGCGGCTGGCGAGATTCGCAGGCCGGCTGAGTTGGTGCGCAAAAAGGTGCTTGAGCTGCGCCGGGGCAAGGGCATGGTGCTCGAAGATGCTGACCGCGATACCTGGTCCGCGGGTTCTTTCTTTACCAACCCGATCATTCCGGAGAACTCGGTGGAGGCCGTGCGTGCAAAGGTTGCTGCGCTGCGTGGGGCCGATGAGGCCGCGAATATGCCCGCATTCCCCGCTGGCCCCGGCCACGAGGGAGCCGTGAAGCTCTCGGCGGCGTGGCTTATCGAGCGCGCCGGGTTCCCCAAGGGCTACCCCGGTGACGGTGCGCCCGCGCGACTGTCGACTAAGCACACTCTTGCCCTGACCAACCGCGGGGAGTCCGGCGACGGTACGTCTACGACCGCCGCCGACTTGGTGGCTTTGGCGCGCGATGTGCGCGCTGGTGTGGAAAAGGCCTTCGGCGTGACCCTGGTGCCCGAGCCGGTGTGGGTCGGCGTGAGCATCGACTAGGCCCGCGGCGGGTGGCTGATGGCCAGTGGGGGGCGGACTGGAGAGGCTAGCGTGCCTGATGGGGCTGGCGGGCTTGATGGGGGGGGCGCTGGAGCCGCTGGAGCCGCTGAGTAGTCCTCAGCTTGCGCTCCCGGGCCTTCTCTCAGGGTCGGGGATAGAGAAAGTGACTAGGTTTATGACATGTGAATATTATTCACCCTCAGGTAGGGTCAGGCGGTCATTGCATCATGGATA
>NZ_KV809095.1:0-292 GCF_001812455.1 Corynebacterium sp. HMSC076C10 | reverse complement strand
TGTTGCGGTTATTTGATCCAGCCTTTTTGGATGCCGAGGTTGTGTTGGTAGCTGGTGTCGATGGCGGTGTCGTATTCTGCTGGTGCACCGATGTCATTGGTAGTGGCTGTGGTGTTGTGGGTGATCAGGTCTGTTGCTGTGGAAAGTGCGTCTTGACCCCATCGTTGGTCCCTGGCGATCTTGACCGGATCGTCAGGGACTTCTGTATGTAGATACAGCCACCAATCCATCACTGTGCGTTGATGCGGTAGTGATAGTCCGCGGTGTCTGCGGGCTAGTTCTTTTATGGGGG